>NZ_CP036536.1:0-32500 GCF_005222225.1 Salinimonas lutimaris | reverse complement strand
AATCCTGAGGGTTATCCGCTGATTATTGGCGATGATGTAACAATTGGGCATAAGTGTATGCTGCACGGCTGTCAGCTGGGTAACCGTATTTTAGTCGGTATGGGCGCCATTATTATGGATAATGTGGTGGTAGAAGATGATGTCTTTATTGGTGCAGGTACACTGGTGCCTCCCAACAAGCGTTTAGAGAGCGGCTTTTTATACGTGGGTAACCCAATGGTGAAAAAGCGCCCTCTGAAACAAGCTGAAATCGACTTTCTGGCTAAATCAGCACAAAACTATGTAGCGTTGAAAGACGATTACCTGGCTGATTAGGACTGTTTTTGAACAAGCTGCTCTCTGAGCATCTGAATAACCGGAGCTGTCTGCACTGTTTTGGCGGTCCAGATAGTAAATGAGGCAGCAGCCTGTTCTACCAGCATGCCCAAGCCGTCGGCCACCTTATGAATCCCTCGCTCACGCATGGCAAGCATGAATGTGGTTGGCTGACTGCCGTAAACCATATCGTATGCCAGCTGACAGTGTGAAAAGTCGATACCTTCCATATCTGGCAGTGTATGGCTGAGACTGGCCGAAGTCGAATTGATAATAATGTCCGGCTGATAGGAAGACAAACCGGCTTTATCCAGCGCAATAACCCGGCTATCGTCAGCCCCGGTAGCAATGGCAGTGGCTTTTTCGGTCGTACGGTTAGTGATAGCCAGCGTTGCTATTCCGGTATCAAGTAAAGGATGAACCACGCCACGGCAAGCCCCTCCAGCTCCAATAATCAGAATTTTTTGGTCGGCCAGGGATATTCCCTGATTCTGCAAATCGGCGACCAGACCGATACCATCAGTATTATACCCAGCCAGCTTACCGTCGGATGTCTTATGTAACGTATTGACAGCCTGGGCCAGCTCAGCGGCTTTATTTAATGAATCGGCCAGCGCACAGGCATCTCCTTTAAACGGTACTGTTACGTTACAGCCCATCACATCTGACTGGCTGAAAAATGCTGTTGCCTCATATTTAAAACCATCCAGCGGTGCCAGAAGCTTGTCGTATTCAATAGACTCGCCTACCTGTTCAGCAAACATTTTATGGATAGAGGGTGATACACTCTGTGCAATTGGATTTCCGAAGACAGCAAATTTTTTCATGGGTTTATTACAGTTTTTAAAACGGGATAAGAAGATGGTATCAACTAGTCAGTCACCTTACGAGGCTATTGGTGGCGAACCTGTAGTAAAAACCATAGCTAACCGGTTTTACGATATTATGGAAACCGATCCGATGGCAGCAGAATTACTGGCTATTCATCCTCAGCCCATGACGCGTATACGCCACGTGTTTTTTCTTTATTTAATGATGTGGCTGGGCGGGCCTAATGAATTTGAGAAGCAACACGGTCACCCACGGTTACGGGCCCGACACTTACCGTTTGCCGTCACGCCAGCCCTGAAAGCCCAGTGGATGTACTGCATGCGTAAAGCGATGCTGGAAAATGTGACCGACCTGACACTGGCACACCGCTTACTTGATGCGCTGGATCAACTGGCAGAGCATATGATTAACCGGCAAGACTAAAAAGCGCCTTCAGCTAAGAAGGCGCAAGTCAGGCTATGCAGCAAGAAAGTAAAGTGATTAGAAGGTATAGCCGACAGACACGGTATACACAAAGGGGTCTATCTCAATATCGTTCACCCGGCTACTCACGCCGCCGGCTGTAAACGTGGCTTCGGTGTCAATATCAATCCAGCGGGCTGAAGCATTGATGTGCCATTTTTTGTCCAGCATGTAGTCCAGCCCGATTTGCGCTGATAAACCGAAGCTATTATCCAGTGACAGTGCTGACAGTCCGGCATCCTGATTAGCTTTGCTGAATTCCTCATCAAAGATAAAGGTATAATTGATACCCGCGCCAATATACGGCTGAAAGACTGAGGATGGACGATTAAAATAGTAGTTTACGGACAAGGTAGGTGGCAGATGGGTCACTTCACCTAACTGTTCGCCTGTACCAAGTGGATCGCTGACACCAAAATCCACATCATGTTTAAACGGTGTAGCGGCCAGCAACTCCAGATTGAAACGGTCAGAGAAAAACCAGGCGATATTCAGCCCTAGCTGAGTATTATTGCCAATGGCAAGATCAACGCCCAGGTCACTGTCACCCACAATAATAGTCGAAGTGGACTCATCCGGAGCTACCGTGGTGGCGCCGGCTCTGACAAGTATGTCACCTTGCTGATGTGCCAGCGCATCAGAAGCGCTTATCAGTGTTATGGCAATCAGTGAGCTAAGCAGTGCAATTTTCATAAATCTCTCTTTGTCAGTCATTTATATGGCTAGGATACGCCGCTGACAGAAAGAAAAATTGATCTGGAACAAGTGCTGAATCAGGTGGTGAGTAGATGGTCACGACACATTGACCTGGATCAATGTGCCATCATCCGCTTACCAGTCTATGGGTTTTAACCAGTCAGCCAGTTTTGCTTCCGCAGAGCCAGGAGCCGGTTCATACGCATATTCCCAGCGTGCCAGCGGAGGCATAGACATCAGGATAGACTCGGTCCGTCCGTTAGACTGCAGACCAAACAGCGTACCGCGGTCCCATACCAGATTAAACTCGACATAGCGGCCGCGACGATAAAGTTGAAAATCCCGCTCCCGCTCTGTGTAGGAAGTGTTTCTGCGCTTTTCCAGAATAGGCACATAGGCATCAAGAAAGCCATTGCCCACCGCCTGCATAAACGCAAAGCTCTGTTCGAAGCCCCACTCATTTAAATCATCAAAGAACAGCCCGCCCACGCCTCGGGTTTCGTTTCTATGACGCAGATAAAAGTAATCGTCACACCATTTTTTATAAGTGGGATAGACATCTTCGCCAAACGGAGCACACAGCTGTTTGGCTACATTGTGCCAATGTTGTACGTCTTCTTTAAACGGATAAAAAGGGGTTAAGTCAAATCCGCCCCCAAACCACCAGATTGGCTCTGCCCCCGGTTTTTCAGCAATGAAAAAGCGCACATTAGCGTGCGAGGTAGGGATATAGGGGTTATGCGGATGTATCACCAGCGACACGCCCATGGCCTGAAAACTGCGACCAGCCAGTTCTGGTCGCGACGCCGTTGCTGATGCCGGCATAGCAGCACCATGCACATGCGAGAAGTTCACGCCACCCTGCTCTATAACCGCGCCCTGTTTCATGACTCGGGAGCGGCCACCACCACCTTCTTCCCGCTCCCAGCTGTCTTCTTCAAACTGGCCTTTGCCGTCTGCCAGCTCCAGAGTCTGGCATATACGGTCCTGCAAATTGAGTAAAAAACTTTTTACCTGAGCGATAGTCTGGTTGTCATTCATATTAGCTCCGCACCACGGCGCCGGTATCACCGTCGAAAATTTTGCTGGGATTGGTCAATCCGCCCGTTTCGCCATCCACATACACGACACTGTCCCCAAAATAGGCCCGGGCCTCCTGTTGATTGCGGGCTGGAGCCTCTCCTGATGGATTAGCACTGGTTGAGACCAGCGGTTTGCCCAGCTTTTCACATAACTGGCGAACCACCGGATGGTTTGTTACCCGTACCGCTATTTTACTGTGTTCACCGGTAATCCACGCGGGTGCATCGGCTGACTTGGGCAATAACCAGGTAACCGGCCCCGGCCAACTGGAAATAATCTGCGTGCGGCGATCCTGTCGAATTGCGTTGTCATCCACATAAGGCAACAAGCGTGAATAGCTGTCGGCAATCAGAATAACCCCTTTTTCTGCCGGTCGGTTCTTGATAGCCAGCAGGCTCATCAGGGCACTTTCATTGTCGGGATCGCAGCCAATACCCATAACTGCTTCGGTGGGATAGACCAGTAACTGACCCTGAATAAACGCGTTCAGTACCGGATCATCATGTGATGATTCTTGTTGCATGTATTTACTCTCACTGTGATGAGACAGGCTGGCGGTAATCACATAGTGGCTGAGGACACATAATCTGCCCTTTCTTTTTGATTAACATCGCCCATCCACACGAAGGACATTCCTCCGCAACCGGCTGTGAATTTACCACATAACGGCATTTGGGATAATTATCACAGGCGAAAAACTGTTTGCCGTACTTGTTAGTACGCTCAATGATATGGCCGGACTGGCATTTCGGACAGCTGATCTGCGTATCTTCCTGCTCTTTAATCGGCTCAATATGATGGCAATCAGGATAGTTGGAGCACCCGATAAACATGCCATAGCGACCTTTTTTAATCGCCATGCCAAATCCGCACTCCGGACACTGGGTACCTTCAATTTCTTTTAAAACAGTGGTTTGATTATCATGTAGGGGTTTGCTGTAGGTACACTGCGGGTAAGCAGTACAGCCGATAAAAGGCCCGCTCTTGCTGTTACGTATGCGCAGTGCACTACCGCATTGTGGGCACGTATGAGCTTCGGCTTGCGGGCCATCAAAGAGTGAATGATCGATTTTCGACATCTAGAGTTAGTGGTGCCTCCGCTTAATGTAATACGCCTTCAGATTCGTCAAATAACAAATCTTCCATTTGCGCATAAGCATTTTCTTTACCCGGTACATTAAACAGTACCATCAGAACTACCCACTTGAGGTCTTCCAGACAAAACTCGGTGGAATCAATTTCCATTACCCGGTCAATCACCATTTCGCGGGTGCTTGCGTCCAGTACGCCCATTTGCTCGAGAAACAACAAGAAGCCGCGGCATTCAACATCCAGACGCATTTGTTCTTCGTGCGTATAGATGCGGCTCAGACTGGTTGTGATTCCTTTACAGAAATAGGGGTTAATATCGGTTTCCTGCAGAGCGGCTAATTTTTCCAGCCACGCCAGCGCTTTGTAGATCTCATCATGATGAAAACCGGCACGCACAAGCTCATCTGTCAATTCGTCCTGATCGACCCGAATTTCCGTTTCGCTGTGAATGAAGTTTTCAAACAGATACATGAGGATGTCAAACATGTTATTTCCCCCTCAATTTGACGTAACCGCCAGGAACAGCGGCTACCAGGCCACGCAACTCGTAGTGTAATAATGTTGCCAGTACGTCTGATACAGGCAGGTTGCTGCGCTCGGTAATGATATCAATACTGGTGACATCATAATTCACACTAGCTAATAATTTATCGGTTGCCAAGCTTTCATCCTGACTTTTTTGTTTCCGGTGGCGTGTTATTTGCGTGGTGGTGTGAAATTCTCCCCACTCAGCCAGCACATCGTCATAACAGGTTGTCAGTATTGCGCCCTGTTTAAGAAGATGGTGACAACCGGCACTCAGCGGGTTGTCTATACTTCCGGGTAGCGCAAATACATCGCGTCCCATATCTGCGGCCAAATTTGCAGTTATCAAGGTGCCGCTGCGAATTGTTGCCTCTATCACCAGTGTACCTCTGCTTAACGCCGCAATAATCCGGTTGCGACGGGGAAAATTATACGGTCGGGGAACCTCGGCCGGGAAAAACTCTGAAACTACCGCCCCACCGCCTTCCACTATAGCCTGATGTAAGGCACGATGACGTTTGGGATAAATCACATCCGGCCCGGTCCCCATGACTGCGTTGGTTACCCCGGTTGCCTCCAGCGCCCCCTGGTGCGCCGCCCCGTCAATGCCCAGTGCCAGTCCGCTGGTCACTGTTATCCCAGCCTGGCTCAGTGCATATGCAAAGTGGCGGGCATAATGCAGCCCGTTGTGGCTGGCCCGGCGACTGCCCACGATGGCTATCTGCGTGCTGTGTAGTGCCGCCACACTGCCTTTAATAAATAATACCAATGGCGGTGAGTCCAGGCTTAACAGCGTGGCCGGATAGGCAGCATCAGCCGGGCATAACAAGCTGTTGCTTGCCTCTTCAGACTCCCAGCTCAGTGCGGCGGCCATTTGTGACTCATCAGGCGCAGACAAAGCCTGACATAACTGACCGTATTGTGTATCCGTACAATGAGCGGCAAACTGGCTGCGCCGCTCATCAAAAAATGCCTGCACCGGTAACTGAGTGGCATCCATGAATGCCAGCCAGGTTGCCGGGCGAATAGTCACTATGCTGGCCAGCGCCACATAACAGTGACTGGCCCGGGTATAATCAATCATGCCTTGTACCGTCTGGTGATCAAGACGGCACTGGCAACCCCCCATGGTGCACTGCACGTATGGGTTACTCATTTATGGCCGGGCGACTATGTCCCCGTTTTTAACCAGTTCGCGGGCTCGGGTAATGATGCCGTAGCTGGCTTTATCAAACGTCTTGAAGATTACAATTTCGCCTACTTTCAGTGCAGGCTGCGTGACGGTGGAGCCATCCTCAAATGCACTAAAGACAGCGCTTGCTTCATTGGCATACCGGGGCTGCTCGCCGTCAATGATATCCGGGCCCTGGGTGTAAATCCCCATCACCGTACCCGGCACCACCTGCTGCCCGCCCACATCGATAATCACCACATCATTTTTCCCCAGCAACTGATGTTGATGAAGATTGCCCACCACTTTACCGCGCTGTGCTGTAGCAGGCTGAATTTGCATACTGTCTACCGTGCTGAACTGACCGCTATAAAGCCGGTCACCCCGGCTGGCTTCAAGGTTTGAACCATCGACCTTAACCAGCCACTGTGTGGGAATATGACTTTCCACCATACTGGCATCGGCGACGTGATGAATCTGAATGCCCAGCACATCGCCATCCATGTTGGTGATAGTAGATTGTTTACGCACAACCCGAAACTGATCTTCAGGACGGCCAAAACTACGGCTTAATACCAGATCATCGGTGACAAAACGGATATCCCCGCTGGCATTGCCCAGTAACCGTGGCAGCACGTTATACGCCTGAGCGTCGATAATCTCATTTTGATTAATATAGGGTGCAATGGCTTCCCAGGGTAAGGTGTTGATCGGTTGCGCTTTGGCTTTTTTCACCGTACCGGGGGCCAGCGTCAGGCGGGTTTTCTCGCGGGCAAGCTCCAGTACCGGCTGACCATCCACAATTCGAATTCGCAGAATGTCTCCAGGATAAATCAGATGCGGGTTTACGATCTGTGTATTGGTACGCCACAGTTGAGGCCATAACCAGGGCTTGTCCAGAAAGATGTTAGCGATGTCCCACAGGGTATCGTTCTTCTCAACTGTATAAGTGGTTGGCGCTGAATCCTTTATTTCAATAGCGGCCTGTACCAGCGAGACTGGGAGCATAAGCATAGCAGCCACACACTGGCGAAATGTTCGCTTCAACGCCACTTTATCCCTGCGACGGATCATGTTCTTTACCTTTATTCTCGTTGAAATTTCACGCAACATCTCTATATCGGCAAGTAACAGGATAAATTCAGCTCCCAGATAAAAAACTGCACGTATAGAGGTAATACGGTAGAATAGTATGCATTATCCAGGTGTAAATAATGCTGGCAGTTGGATCGTATATTAATTCATACAGCAAAGAGTGTAATCACGACAGATGGCGATATTAGACGTATTACGATTCCCTGATGAGCGGCTGCGCACTGTGGCAGAGCCGGTCTCAGAAGTGAACGACGAAATTAAGCAACTGGTTTCAGACATGTTTGAAACCATGAAAGATGAAAATGGCATCGGACTGGCAGCCACTCAGGTTGACCGGCACGTACAGGTAGTGGTGATGGATGTTTCTGAAAATCAGGACACACCACGGGTATTTATTAACCCGGAAATTACCGAAAAAGACGGCTCCACCATCTCTGAAGAAGGGTGTTTGTCTGTGCCTAATAACTATGCCAAGGTTGAGCGGGCAGAGGCGATAAAAGTGAAAGCGCTGGATGCCGAAGGTAAGCCATTTGAGCTTGAGGCGGAAGGACTGCTGGCAATTTGTATTCAGCATGAGCTTGACCACCTCAAAGGTAAGCTGTTTGTAGATTATCTGTCGCCACTAAAGCGCCAGCGTATCCGCAAAAAACTGGAAAAAGACGCACGTCTGGCAGCAAAAGCATAAGAGGTCCTGTGGCTAATTCACTTCGGGTTATTTTTGCCGGTACGCCGGATTTTGCTGCTGACCATCTGCAGGCTTTATTAAGCTGTGAGCACGAGGTGGTCGCGGTATACACACAACCAGACCGGCCAGCCGGACGCGGCAAGAAGCTGACCGCCAGCCCGGTTAAGCAGTTAGCGATGAAACATGCGATTCCGGTTTATCAGCCTCATTCACTGAAAAGCGAAGAAGCTCAGCATGAACTGGCGTCTATTTCTGCTGATATTATGGTGGTGGTGGCCTACGGGCTGTTGCTGCCTAAAGCCGTGCTGGACACCCCACCTCGTGGGTGTATCAATGTACACGGTTCCATTTTACCAAAATGGCGTGGCGCGGCCCCTATTCAGCGTTCTCTGTGGGCCGGTGATAAGCAGACCGGCGTCACTATTATGCAGATGGACGAAGGACTGGATACCGGCGACATGCTGCATATTGCCGCTATTGATATATCGGCTCAGGATACCAGCGCCACCCTGTACAGCCGGCTGGCAGAATTAGGCCCACAGGCACTGTTACATGTGCTGGATAATATTGATGCGCTAGAGGCACAACCTCAGGATGACGCACAGGCCAGCTACGCCAAAAAACTATCCAAAGAAGAAGCTCAAATTGACTGGCATACAGACGCGGTTCAGCTAGAGCGAAACATTCGGGCGTTTAACCCCTGGCCGGTAGCCTGGGCAGAACTGGGCGGCGAGAAGGTAAAAATCTGGCAGGCTGAGGTTGAACCCGATACGCAGGGACAGACACCGGGAACGGTCATCCGGGCAGATAAAAACGGGATTGTTGTGGCAACTGCCAGCCAGGCACTACGTATTTTATCTTTGCAGCTTCCGGGCAAAAAGCCACTGGCGGCGGCAGATGTCATCAATGCTCGTAAGCACTGGTTTGAACAAGGCCAACCGGTAGGCGGAGCACAATAATGTCAGTGGTTTCTCTTCCCCGTAAAAAAAATCTGCGGGCCGATGCTGCATGGGTGATTTATCAGATTCTGGAAAATGGTAAATCCTCCCGCGAATGTCTGCACAAGGTGCAGCAGCGTCACTCGGCCCAGGACAGTGCCTGGTTACAGGAAATGTCGATGGGCGTACTGCGCCAGTTGCCACAGTTACAGGTCTGGTTACGTCAGCTGCTCGATACCCCACTGAAAAATAACAAAAAGATTCTGGAACACCTGATTCTGCTTGGCTTCTACCAGTTAGCCTTTAGCCGGGTTTCGGCGCATGCTGCAGTGGGTGAAACGGTCAATGCGGCAGACTTTCTGGGCGGTAAGAATCTGCGGGGACTGGTCAACGCGGTTTTGCGTAATTTTCAGCGTCAGGCACTGACTGAACAGCGCAGTACGGATCCGATTATTCAAAGCGGTATGCCTAAATGGCTGTATAAAAAGCTGCAACAGGCTTACCCAGACCAGCTAGACGATATTATTGCGCAAAGTAATGCGGTAGCGCCGATTTGGCTAAGAGTGAATCAGCGCCAGATTAGCCGTACTGACTATCAGCACCTGCTCGATGATGCCGGATTGCAGTATGCGCTTAGTGATGCTCATCCAGATGGCCTGATTCTGTTGACGCGCCGGGATATTCCTTCCCTGCCGGGCTTTGCAGAAGGGTTGTTCTCGGTACAGGATGGCGCTGCTCAGCTGGCTGCTGCCTATCTTGATGCACAGCCAGGGGAGACGGTACTGGATGCCTGCGCAGCACCCGGCGGTAAAACAGCACATATTCTTGAGCGACAACCAGAGCTGCAAGACTGTATTGCACTGGATAACGACAGTATCCGATTAAAACGTGTGGCTGAAAACATGCAGCGCTTAAAGCTTTCGCCGCAAATGGTCTGCGCAGATGCTGCTGACCCGAAAAGCCTGAAAGATACCCCCCAGTTTGATCGCATTTTGCTTGATGCGCCCTGCTCTGCCACCGGGGTTATTCGCCGTCATCCGGATATTCGCTGGCTGCGCAAGCGTACTGATATTGAACAGCTGGTTGAATTGCAGGCCCGGATTCTTGATACCATGTGGTCACGTTTAAAGCCAGGCGGGACGCTGCTGTATGCAACCTGCTCGCTGTTACCCGATGAAAACCGCGACCAGATGCTGACTTTTTTAGCCCGTCAGGATGATGCCCAGCACAGTCCTCTGCATGAGGCCGATACCGCCAAGGCACCGGGGCGTCAAATACTGCCCGCCGAGCAACAAATGGATGGTTTCTATTATTGCAGGCTGGTAAAGTCCAAATAGATAAGCTTTTCAACAGAGTGTAAGCAGAGTTAATGAAGATAATCATCCTTGGTGCCGGACAGGTCGGAGGCACACTGGCTGAAAACCTGGTTGGTGAAAAAAATGAAATCACCGTCATTGACTCTGATCATAACCGGTTACGGGCCCTTCAGGATAGGTTGGATCTGCAAGTGGTTGTCGGGGTAGGTTCACACCCTGATATTCTGAAAAAAGCCGGCGCCGAAGATGCTGATATGCTCATTGCAGTGACCAACAGCGATGAAAGCAACATGCTGGCGTGTCAGGTTGCCTACAGCTTATTTAAAACCCCTACCAAAATTGCCCGGGTTCGCTCAGAACAATACATCATTTATCAGGAACAGCTGTATAAACAGCAGGATATTCCGGTTGATCACATTATTGCTCCGGAACAGCTGGTTACCAAAGCCATCAAGCGCCTGATTGATTATCCCGGCGCGTTGCAGGTTGTGGAATTTGCCGAAGGCAAAGCCAGTCTGGTGGCAGTTAAGGCTTATTACGGCGGTCTACTGGTGGGTCACGCCCTGTCTGCGTTAAAAGAGCATATGCCTAATGTGGAAACCCGGGTGGCCGCCATTTACCGGCGCGGCCGGCCGATCAGACCGCTTGGCACAACCGTCATTGAAGCCGATGATGAAGTGTTTTTTATTGCTGCCACCAAGCATATCCGGGCGGTGATGAGCGAACTGCAAAAGCTGGAGTCCAGCTATAAGCGCATTATGATTGCCGGTGGCGGATTGATTGGTGCTGGACTGGCCAAGCGCCTTGAGCATAATCACAACGTAAAGCTGATTGAGTTTGATCGGGAACGCGCACAGTATTTATCGGCACACCTGGATAAAACCATTGTCTTTTGCGGTGATGCCTCGGACCCTGAGCTGTTGACCGAAGAAAGTATTGATCAGGTTGATGCCTTTATTGCCGTGACCAACGATGATGAAGCCAACATCATGTCAGCCATGCTGGCCAAGCGTATGGGGGCACAAAAAGCGATGGTGCTGATTCAGCGCAGCGCCTATGTGGATCTGGTACAGGGCGGCGATATCGATATAGCGTTCTCCCCACAACAGGCCACCATCTCCGCGCTGCTTACTCACATTCGTCGCGGCGACATTGTTAATGTGTACTCACTTCGCCGGGGAGCCGCGGAAGCTATAGAAGCCATTGCTCACGGTGATGAAAATACCTCGCGTGTTGTTGGCCGGGAAATTGGCAGCATTAAGTTGCCACCAGGCACAACCATCGGCGCAATCGTACGCGATGACCAGGTGATTATTGCGCACAGCGATACTGTGATTGAAGCCAACGACCACGTAATTCTATTTTTGGTGGATAAAAAATATATCGGGGATGTGGAGAAAATCTTCCAGCCCAGCGCCTTCTTCTTTGGCTGACCAGGCTGAAAAAATGATGGCGCGGTATTAACTGCGCCAGAAGGTCGGTGAAAAGAGTACTAGCAGGGAAAACACCTCAAGCCGGCCAAACAGCATAGCAATGACCGCCAGCCATTTTCCCGGATCACTCACCTCCGCATATGTGCCAGCTACACTGCCTAAGCCCGGCCCCAGGTTATTCAGGGTAGCGGCGGTGGCTGTAAATGCAGTGAGATTATCCAGTCCTGATGCAATCATTCCCAGCATAATCAGCACAAACACAATCGCGTAAGCAGAAAAGAAGCCCCATACCGCCTCGACGACCCGATCAGGCATGGCCCGCTCACCCAGTTTGACAGAATACACCGCTTTGGGATGGATCAGCCTGTCGATTTCCCGGCGGCCCTGCAAAAATAGCAGGAACACCCGGATGACCTTCAGACCACCGCCGGTTGAGCCGGCGCAGCCACCAATAAAGCTGGCAAAAATCAGCATGATGGGCAAAAAGGTCGGCCAGGAGGAAAAGTCGGTCGTGGCAAAGCCGGCGGTAGTACTGATCGATACAGCCTGAATCATAGCCTGATCCAGGGCCTCCTCGGCGGTACTGTAATAGCCGGTTAGCACCAGAACCAGAAAGCACAAAATGATAAGACTGGCCTGAATGATGAAAAATGCTTTGAACTCAGGATCGTGCAGATAATTACGCACCGACCGTGAGGTTACCGCAGCATAGTGCAACGAGAAGTTCAGGGCAGCAATTAGCAAAAATACCGCACAGATGACATTGATTAGCGGGCTGTCAAAGTATCCCAGACTGGCATCATGGGTGGAAAACCCGCCAATGGCAACGGTAGAGAATGAATGACAGATCGCATCAAACCAGTCCATGCCAGCCAGCCAGTAAGCAACCGTGCAGGCGATGGTAAGTGACAGATAGATATACCAAAGATGTTTAGCGGTATCAGCAATCCTCGGCGTCATTTTAGAGTCTTTCACCGGCCCGGGCATCTCTGCGCGGTACAGCTGCATGCCCCCTACCCCTAAGATAGGCAAAATGGCCACGGCCAGAACAATGATCCCCATACCGCCAAACCATTGCAACTGCTGGCGATAAAACTGAATGGAGTGCGGTAGAAACTCAATCCCCTCAATAACCGTGGCACCGGTGGTGGTCAACCCCGAAAACGACTCAAAAAACGCGTCGGTTACGGTCATGCTGGGTTGTTCAAGCAGTATGAACGGGATGGCAGCAAAACTGGCCAGTACCGCCCAGAACAAGGCAACAATCAAAAAGCCTTCTTTGGCTCGTAAATCCTGGCGATGCTCACGATTGGGATACCACATGGCAGTGCCCGTCATAACACAAAGAATGAAGGCAAGAATAAACGGCAGTCCACTGCCATCCTGATAGATTAGAGAGACCAGTGCCGGTGGCACCATGGTAACGCTGAACAGCGCGACCAGCAGCCCCAGTATGCGTACAATCGCACGATAGTGCATGTTCCATTGAGCCTTGTTTTTATTAGAAACGTTACCACGGATAACGCATTGCGCGTGTGGCTTTTTTACTATTATGCGAAGAACCGGGCGAAAGGAAAAGCCTTTCGCCTTATTTTAGTACTGGCCTATTCCATGCCCAGCACAGCTTCAACCATCTTGTTGAGGCCCGCCTGCGCTTCAAGAATATCGCCTGCCAGCATATAGGCCGGCGTGGTCACCAGCCTGGCAGCCGCATCAACCACAATATCATCCACGGCGCAGTTAATATGCTGAGCACCAATGGCGTTAATTCCCTCGGCTGCACCCTCATCGTTCCCGATGGTCACCTTGGTGTCATTGCCGTATACCGAGGCGGCGAGCGCCGGGGCGATACAGGCATAGCCGGCCGGCTTACCCGCTTCGGCAAAGGCTTTACACACAGCCAGCACATCCGCATCAGGCTGACTGTCAGCGCCATCTACAGCAAAGGTACACAGATTTTTGGCAGCGCCGAAGCCGCCTGGCAGGATCAGAGCATCAAAGTCAGTCGGGTTACACTCGGTCACCGGCTTGACTTCACCACGAGCAACCCGGGCAGACTCAATAAGCACATTGCGGGTTTGTCCGGTTTCCACATCACCGGTCAGATGGTTGATCACATGTAGCTGGTCTTTGTCCGGTGCAAAGCACTGATACTGGGCTCCTTGCTGGCGAATTGCCAGTAAAGTGATCACCGCTTCATAAATTTCTGTACCATCAAACACTCCGCTACCGCTTAAAATTACTGCTACTTTTTTCATACTATTCTCCTGTCCCGATGGGTAAATTGGCTTATACCGATATAGTTTAAAAAACAAACAAAGCGGTTAAAAAAAGTTCTGAGATATCCCTTTAGAAAGCCGATTTCGATATGCTACATTACTCTACCGTTTTGGCGAGAGCTGATTCAACCGATTATAAAAACCACTAAGTTATCCACATTGCCAGGGAAGAATAAACAGCAAGGTTGCTATCTTTGTACTACTTTCAATCCCGCATATTTATTAGTCTAGAAGAAATGATCACGCTTGCGTTCGATCAATTTCTGTGATCCTGCTCAAAAATGATCACAAAGTTATCCACAAGCGATCGCCTTTATATACTTCCTTTGTAGCGATCCCCTGTTGGCTGTGGCATCCTTTGCGCTAACTTTCAGTCGACTTAATCAGGGCTTATGACAACGTCTCAAAAACCCCCTTTCATCCTGGTGGATGGATCTTCTTACTTATTCAGAGCCTTTCACGGGCTCCCCCCGCTGACCAACTCTAAAGGACAGGATACGGGCGCGATCTATGGTGTGATCAACATGCTGCGTAGCCTGATAAAGCAATATAATCCTACTCATATCGCGGTGGTATTTGATGCCAAGGGCAAAACCTTTCGCGATGAGATCTATAAAGAGTACAAGGCCAATCGTCCCCCAATGCCCCAGGAACTGGGTAGTCAGATCAAGCCTCTGCACAGCATCATCCGGGCAATGGGATTACCGATCATTGTTGAGGACGGGGTTGAGGCAGACGATGTGATTGGCACCCTGGCCCGTATAGCTACTGAAAAAGGTATCGATACGGTGATCAGCACCGGCGATAAGGATATGGCTCAGCTGGTGAATCAGCATGTCACGCTGATCAATACCATGACCAATACCACTATGGATGTAGAAGGCGTAAAAGAAAAGTTTGGTATCCCTCCTGAGCTGGTGATCGATTTTCTTGCACTAAAAGGGGACAAAGTCGACAACATCCCTGGCGTGCCCGGTGTGGGTGATAAGAGCGCACAAGCTCTGCTTAATGGCATTGGCGGGATCAGCGCAATTTACGACAATCTGGATCAAATTGCCGGGCTGGGTTTTCGGGGCAGCAAAACTATGGCCAAAAAGATGGCCGACTATGAAGAGCAGGCTCGGTTGTCTTATGAACTGGCCACCATCAAACTGGATGTCGAGATGGACTTCTGCCCTGAAACACTCGCCCCCACAGAGCCGGACAACGAACAGCTGGCTGAACTGTTTGCTGAATACGAGTTTAAGCGCTGGCTAAATGAAGTTTCGGCCACGGCTGCGGCAGAAAGCGCCGAAGCACAAACCGAAGAAGCCACGGTATCGACCAGTGATATCAGTCATGATGCGTATGAAACCATCTTCGATGAGGCGCACTTTACAAAATGGCTCGATGCATTAAAAGCCGCCCCGCTGTTTGCTTTTGATACCGAAACAACCAGCCTGAATTACAAAGAAGCTGAACTGGTCGGTATCTCTGTTTGTATTGAGCCGGGTAAAGCCGCCTACATTCCGGTGGGACATGATTACCCGGGCGCGCCGGAACAGCTGAAGCGTGACTGGGTGCTGGCACAGTTCAAGCCGCTGTTAGAAGATGAACAGCTGAAAAAGGTCGGCCAGCATTTAAAGTACGATAAAAACGTGCTGGCCAATTACGACATTACGCTAAACGGTATTGCCTTTGACACGATGCTGGAGTCTTATGTACTGAACAGTACAGCCAGCCGCCACGATATGGATTCTCTGGCTCTGGCTTATCTGAATCACAATACGATTCACTATGAAGATATTGCCGGTAAAGGTGCCAAACAGCTCACCTTTAACCAAATCGATCTGGATCAGGCCGCGCCGTATGCCGCCGAAGATGCCGATATCACTCTGCGTCTGCATCAGGTTTTATGGAAGAAACTGGAAGCGGATGAAAAGCTGAAAACGATATTACTGGATATCGAAGTACCTCTGGCTAGTGTGTTGTCACGGATGGAGCAGCTGGGTGTGTTTATCGACAGTCAGCGTCTGGCCCAGCACAGCCAGGATTTGGCTAAGCGCATTGATGAGCTGGAAAAACAGGTTCACGAGGAAGCTGGTGAAACCTTTAATCTGGGTTCAACTAAGCAGCTTCAGCAGATCCTGTTTGAAAAGCTGGAATTGCCAATTGTCAAGAAAACCCCGAAAGGCGCTCCTTCCACTTCTGAAGAAGTATTACAGGAACTGGCACTAGAGTACCCGATTCCAGAAATGATCATGCAGTATCGCGGGTTATCCAAGCTGAAAAATACGTACACCGACAAACTGCCGAACATGATTAATCATCGGTCTGGCCGTGTGCATACCTCTTATCATCAGGCGGTCACCGCAACGGGCCGCTTGTCTTCAACCGATCCTAATCTGCAGAATATTCCGATCCGCAACGAAGAAGGTCGCCGGGTACGACAGGCATTTGTCCCCAGAGACGGTTATAAATTTGTGGCGGCGGATTATTCTCAGATCGAACTGCGGATTATGGCGCATCTGTCTCAGGATCAGGGTCTGCTTGACGCCTTCTCTCAGGGCAAAGATATTCACCGGGCCACCGCCGCGGAAGTTTTTGATACACCACTGGATGAAGTCACTGCCGAGCAGCGCCGAAGCGCCAAGGCGATTAACTTTGGTCTGATTTATGGCATGTCTGCCTTCGGGCTGTCACGTCAGTTGGGTATTGCCCGTGGCGAAGCACAGGAATATATGGATCTATACTTTAAACGTTATCCGGGTGTATTGCGTTATATGGATGACACCCGCGCTTTGGCTAAAGAAAAAGGCTATGTAGAAACCGTGTTTGGCCGCCGGCTGTATCTGCCGGATATTAAAGCCAGCAATGGAGCGCGTCGTAAAGGTGCGGAGCGCGCCGCGATCAACGCCCCTATGCAGGGCACTGCAGCCGATATTATAAAGATGGCGATGATTCAGGTGGACGACTGGATTCAGCAGGAGGGCGGTGATGATATCTATATGATGATGCAGGTACACGATGAACTGGTATTTGAAATTAAAGCCGACAAAGTAGAATCAGCTACACAAAAAATCGTCTCACTGATGGAACAGGCTGCGCCGCTGTCAGTACCGCTGGAAGTGGAAGCCGGGGTCGGCGAAAACTGGGATGAAGCACACTAATTCGGTAGAAATTAATCTTCAGGGTAGCGATACCCTGCTGATTTTTATCCAGAAACAGTAACAATATTACACTTTTTGATAATTTAATGGATTAAGAAAGCGGATTTTGGTAATTAAATTACGAAAATAACTTGCGTTTTTTTTCTACTATTGTACTCTAACGCGTGTAGGGTACAGAGGTGAGAAAGCTGTTTTCAAACCTTTGCTTTAACCCCGGCAGCTTTGCCGGGGTTTTTTTATGTCTGAAATTTATAAAAATGAGATATTTTTTCTGGCAGGCTACTGATTTAAAAGAATTTTATAAAAAATAACAAAAAATCAGTAGGTTTTCAGGAACTAAATCGTAAACCGACCACTCTATATTATCGGTTTTTATGTGTTTTCTCTCAGTCCTTTTCCCCATCCTATGCGATGGGGATTTTTCTTTGTGGCGCAGGTTATACGTCTTCCGGCTCAGCATTGAGTCCTAGCCAGCTATCCAGAATCCGCTCAAGCTCTGGCAAGCCATGCTTTGATAAAGACGAGAATGTTTTTACTGTCACATTGCCCATAAAGGCCAGCGCGGCTTCTTCTGCCATCATCAGCTGAGCTTTTCGCTTACCGGATTTTAACTTATCAGCCTTGGTTAGCAGAGCCAATACGGGAATATTGGCATCTACCGCCCAGTAAATAAGATCCTGATCAAGATCTTTAAACGGATGGCGAATATCCATCATTACCACCAAACCACGCAAGCACTCACGTTTTTGCAGATATTCACCCAGCGAGGCCTGCCACTTCTTTTTCATCGCTATCGGCACCTGGGCAAACCCATAACCAGGCAAATCGACCAAACGACGTTCATCGTCCAGTTCAAATACGTTAATTAACTGGGTACGCCCCGGCGTTTTACTGGTCCGGGCCAGGTTTTTCTGTCGGGTAAGTGCATTCAGTGCACTGGATTTACCGGCATTAGAGCGACCGGCGAAAGCCACTTCAATGCCGTCATTCTTGCTTAGGTGCCGAATGTCGGGGGCGCTGGTTAAAAACTTCGCTCGGGTGTAATACGTCATCTCATTATCCGTCTATACTGCTGATATCGTTGTAAGAAAATTGTTGCCAGAGTTGTACATTTTTACATCAACACTTTAGTATGTAAGTCGTTCTTCTGGCGCAGTAATTGTGCTACACAACAATAATACCACGGATGCTGCTGTAAAAGGCGCATCCTTTACGGAAGATAATTATGAAAAAACTGTGTTTGATGGTGTTTCTGGCAGCCGGCTTTTGCTCCACCGCTCAGTCTCAGGGAGATCCCGAAGCGGGTAAGCAAAAATCAACCGTATGTGCAGCATGTCATGGTATGGATGGTAATAGTGCAATTCCTATTAATCCCAGCCTGGCGGGTCAGCATGCTAATTATATTGTTAAGCAGTTGCAGGAGTTTAAGCAGGCTTCGCAAACCGGTGGTAAAGAAGGTCGCAATAACGCGGTAATGAATGGTATGGCAGCGCCCTTATCACAACAGGACATGCTGGATCTCGGTGCATATTTTGCAGCTCAGAAACCCAAGCCGGGCAGCACACCTGAAGAAGTTGTAGAAGCAGGTGAAGCTCTTTATCGCGGCGGTAATCTGGAACGGGGAATTGCAGCCTGTATCGCCTGTCATGGTCCGCGGGGAAATGGTATGCAACTGGCTGGCTTTCCGGATATCAGTGGACAACACCCCGAATATATTGCTGCACAATTGAAAGCTTTCAGAAGTGGCGACAGAAATAACGACATGAATGGCATGATGCGAGATATCGCCATGAAGCTGACAGATGAAGATATCGATACAATGGCTAAATATCTGTCGGGTTTACACTAAAAAATGCTTAAAGAACAGTGCAATGTTAAATAAGTGTAAAATACACAGTTGAAATTGAATTTCTTTCGTGTAAGCTACTACCCTAGTTTGGTAGCCGCACATGAAACGGCTCAAAACAAATAACAATAAAAATAGTGAAACTACTAATAATAAGAAAAAGAGTTAAGGACGAACGGATAAAGTGTCAGGAAGGCCTTAAACAAAAATAGAAACGCTCTGTAAAAAACAAGAAAAAGTGGAGCACACTGCTAGGAAAGCAAAACAAGCACATGAAGTGCAAACGGGAGAAGTGTCATACGACACTGAAACATCAAGGCGATGACTACGGTCATCGCCTTTTTTCTTTGCGCCACGATTAACGCTTTTTATGATGCCATCCAATATGACTTGTGAACCATGCCCACTTTGTGCCACCCATAAAACATCATCTCCTCCGTCACCCCCGGTTTTATATCACCAGGATAAACACAGAGATTACTGGCAGTGTAAGCGGTGCAAACTGGTATTTGTAGCTGCTGAACAGCGCCCGACACTGAACCAGGAGCAGCAGGAATATGCCCTTCATGACAATAACCCTGATGATCCTGGTTATCAGCGTTTTTTAATGAAAGCGGCGACACCGCTGATGGAAAAGTTGCCTCACAGCGCCCGACACGGCCTTGACTTTGGCTGCGGCCCTGCCCCGGCACTGGCCAGATTACTGGAAGCGCAAGGCTACTGTATGGCGGTATACGATCCGTTATTTAGCCCGGACACCAGCGTATTCAATCACACCTATGATTTTGTCACCTGTACCGAAGCTATCGAGCATTTCCATACACCGGACAAAGAACTGACTCTGCTCAGCGAACTGGTCGCGCCGGGAGGCTGGTTGTGCATCATGACCAAGCGTGTGATTGACCAGACTCGTTTTGCCAGCTGGCATTATAAAAACGATCCAACCCATGTCAGTTTTTTCAGTGATGCCACCTTTGATTATATTGGCCGGCATTACGGCTTTGATGTACATCTGGTGGCTTCTGATGTCGTATTAATGAACAAGCACAGTTATAATACACAGCTATAAACTTTGTAACCAAGTAGAGTGTGGAATGCCTCGTAGCAAGAAAACCAGAAAAGTAGGACTGATAGGGGTAAGAAAAGACCCGGACAGAAAACCTCGCGTCACCGTGCCTCAGGGTAAGAAAAAAGGTAAAGGAAAGCCTTCTGGTACCCGCAATGCGGTTGAACAGCAAAAAGGCCGTAGTGGTGGCAAAAAGGCCGCTCAAGACCCGCGCCATGGCAGTAAGCGCCCGATTCAGCTGATCAAGGCAGAAGCCCGTAAATATGCTTCGCCGGCTGAAGAATTGGCAGCGCTGGAAGCTGACAACAAATTGGCCGCGTTACTGGATAAACTGGATCAGGACATCAGCATCAGCCGCGCTGAACAGCAGTATGTGGATGAAAAAATGGAACGTCACCGTTTTCTGTGTGATCTGATGGGCATCAGTGAAGATGAAGATGATGACAGTAACGATCCTTTGGACGATCTTGACGCTATCAGCATGGACGACTTTAAAAAGTAAGGAGCAGCGATGCTTTGGACTATCGCCATCATTATTGCGTTAATTATTATTCTGGCTCTGGGCGTGTACGCTGGGCGTCTGCTGTTTATGCTGAAGCAGCAAAACGCCCGACAAGCAGCGGCCCGGGCCGGGCGCACGGCTAAAATCAAAGAGAGTGTTATTCTGATTGCCAAGGCCATGGAGCAACAGCAGTGTGAGTTGTCAGAAGGAGCCATTCGTATTTGTAATTTACTTAATGCCTTGCCACTGGCCAGCCCGCCGGATTTTCGGCAGAAATTTCCGCATATTCATGCCCTGTTTATCGCCGTCAGTGGGTTTGCCGTGCTTGAAGAGCGTAAAAAGCTTTCCAAACAGGAAAAGCGCAAACAAGATACCGCCCGCGAGCAAATCGAATCAGAGCATGAAAGCAAAGTGCTGGACGAGTTGCCCGCCATAAAAAGCTACTGCGAAGCCCTGTAAGTCTTCATCAGGTAATCGCTTCCTCGCAGACTGCTGCATAACAGTGGCAGTCTGTGACATGGTCATTGACCATACCTACTGCCTGCATAAAGGCATAACAGATCGTTTCTCCCACAAATGTAAATCCCCGCTTTTTCAACGCTTTTGCCATGGCTTTTGATTCAGCAGTGCTGACTGGCACCTCTGACTGCGACTGCCATTGATTTACTACGGTTTTGCCTGACGTAAACTGCCAGATAAACTCGCTAAACGGCTGCTCCTTTTCTATCGCCAGATACCCTTTTGCATTGGCCACCACAGAGTTGATTTTAAGCCGGTTGCGAATTACGCCGGGATTGTCTTTAAGCGCATCAAGTTCGGACTGCGGCATGGCCACAATACGCTGCGGGTCAAAATTATGGTATGCCTGGTAGTAGCTATCCCGTTTTTTCAAAATGGTCAGCCAGGACAGACCAGCCTGCTGCCCGTCTAAACAGAGTTTGGCAAACAGTGCCTGACTGTCGCGCTCAGGTCTGCCCCACTCGGTATCGTGGTAATCACGGTAAATGTCGTCGTTGGTGACCCAGCCACAGCGTGGTTTTTGCTTTTCCATTATTGCTCCGTGGTTTTCTGCGCCGATTTAATGCGCATTTGGTTTTTTACCCTACATACAGTGCCTGACAAATTGTATACTATGCCACCTTTGATCAAAGACTAGCGAAGCACCAATTGTATGCAGAAATACGATATTAAAACCTTTCAGGGGTTAATTCTGGCACTACAGGATTATTGGGCCCGTCAAGGCTGCGTCATCATCCAGCCACTGGATATGGAAGTAGGCGCCGGGACCTTCCACCCAATGACATTTTTGCGCTCACTTGGCCCGGAGCCAATCAGCAGTGCCTATGTTCAACCTTGTCGTCGTCCGACAGATGGCCGGTATGGTGAAAACCCGAACCGCCTGCAACATTATTATCAGTTTCAGGTCATGATGAAGCCATCTCCGGATAATATTCAGGAACTGTATTTAGGTTCTCTGCAAGAGTTAGGTTTTGATCCGCTGGTGCATGATATTCGCTTTGTAGAAGACAACTGGGAATCTCCGACCCTGGGCGCATGGGGGCTGGGCTGGGAAGTTTGGCTTAACGGCATGGAAGTCACACAGTTCACATACTTCCAGCAGGTAGGCGGTATTGAGTGTAAGCCGGTAACCGGCGAAATCACCTATGGTCTGGAGCGTCTTGCTATGTACATTCAGGGCGTAGACAGCATCTATGATCTGATTTGGACTGACGGCCCGATGGGTAAAGTGACCTACGGTGATGTCTTCCACCAGAACGAAGTGGAACAGTCTAAGTTTAACTTTGAGCACGCTGATGTTGATTTCATGTTCAAAACGTTTGATGAGTGCGAAGCCGCCAGTCAGCGTCTGATTGAAGCCAACCTGCCACTGCCGGCTTACGAACAGGTAATGAAAGCGTCGCACGCCTTTAACCTGCTAGATGCCCGTCACGCAATTTCTGTGACCGAGCGTCAGCGCTATATTCTGCGTGTGCGCACTCTGGCCAAAGCCTGTGCCGAGAGTTATTACAATGCCCGTGAAGAACTAGGCTTCCCGCTGTGCAATAAGGAGCAATAAGCGTGCGAACAGAAAATTTACTGATTGAACTAGGCACCGAAGAGCTGCCGCCAAAAGCGCTGAAAACTCTGGGCCAGAGCTTTGCTGACAATATGGAACAGGCGCTTAAAGATGCCGATCTGTCCTATGGAGCTGTCAGCTGGTTTGCTGCTCCCCGCCGCCTGGCTGTCACCGTTACCGCTCTGGCCGAGTCCCAGCAGGATAAAGTGGTAGAAAAGCGTGGTCCTGCGGTATCTGCCGCATTTGATGCCGAGGGCAATCCAACCAAAGCAGCCATGGGCTGGGCCCGCGGTAATGGTATTGACGTTGCTGATGCTGAGCGCATGGTGACCGACAAGGGTGAGTGGCTGCTTTACCGGGCCAACGTACCAGGCCAGCCGGTTATCACACTGCTCGAAGGCTTGCTGAACCAGGCAATTTCTAAACTGCCGATTCCTAAGCCAATGCGCTGGGGCGATTATAGCACCCAGTTTATTCGCCCGGTTCACACCCTGACCGCATTATACGGCGCTGAGATTGTGCCACTTAAAGCGCTGGGAATGAGCAGCGACCGGGTAATTAAAGGGCACCGCTTCCACGGCGATGGCCAGGTAGAACTGAACCATGCCGACAACTATGCACAAGCACTTAAGCAGCAGTATGTCATTGCTGATTTTGACGAGCGTGCACAGTACATTCAGGAAAATCTGGAAAAAACAGCCGGTCAACTGGGATTAAAGCCAGATTATGATCAGGACTTGCTGGAAGAAATTGCAGCGTTGGTAGAGTGGCCGGTTGTACTGACCGCCTCATTTGACGAAGCCTTTCTTGCCGTACCTAAAGAAGCGCTGATTTACACCATGAAGGATGACCAGAAATATGTACCGCTGCTCAATGCAGATGGCTCACTGGCCAATACCTTCCTGTTTGTTACCAATATCGAAAGTCAGGATCCTTCGGTTGTTATCAGCGGTAACGAAAAGGTGATTCGCCCACGTCTGGCCGATGCGGAATTTTTCTTTAATACAGACAAAAAGAAAACCCTGGAAAGCCGTCTGGAAAGTCTCGGCTCAGTACTGTTTCAGAAGCAGCTGGGTACACTGCGTGAAAAATCAGAGCGTATTTCAGCGCTCGCTGGCTTTATCGCCGCCCAGATTAATGCTGATGAAGCCAAAGCCCAACGCGCTGGTTTGTTATCCAAAACAGACCTGATGACCGAAATGGTAATGGAATTTACTGAAGTTCAGGGTGTCATGGGTAAATACTATGCGCTTAATGACGGCGAGCCGGCAGAAATTGCGCAGGCACTGTATGAACAATATATGCCTCGCTTTGCCGGAGATGATTTGCCCTCACAGGATATCAGCGCAGCGGTTTCACTGGCTGACAAGCTTGATACTCTGGTAGGTATCTTTGGCATTGGTCAGCTGCCTAAAGGCGACAAAGATCCGTTTGCTCTGCGTCGTGCCGCTATTGGTGTGCTGCGTATTATTGCAGAAAAAGGCTATGCGCTGGATTTGACCACGCTGGTGAACAAAGCCGCGGCTGTATACGGCGACAAACTGACGAATCAGGATGCCCGTGAACAGGTTGTGGACTTTGTACTGGGTCGCTTTGTATCCTTGCTACAGGATCAGGGAATCAGCACCGATGTGATTCAGGCTGTCTCTGCCCGGCGCCCTACCCAACCTGCCGATTACGCGGCTCGTATTGAAGCAGTAGCCCAGTTTAAACAGCGTGATGAAGCAGAAGCGCTGGCGGCGGCCAACAAACGGGTAGCAAACATTCTGGCTAAACAAGGCATTGAAGGTGAACATGCAGTGAACCCTGCGATGCTGCAGGAAGACGCTGAAAAGGCCTTGTACGATGCCCTGAGCAAAGTGCAGCCGGATGTGGAACAGGCCGTATCAGAACAACGCTACAATGATGTTCTGGCAGCCCTGGCTACGCTACGCAGTGTGGTTGATGACTTCTTCGATAATGTGATGGTCATGGCCGAAGATGATGCGGTACGCCAAAATCGTCTGGCTATTTTGTTACTGCTACGCAGTCTGTTTTTGAAAACAGCAGATATTTCTTTACTGGCAAAATCCTGATTTGTCAGTAAAGTAGTGATTAGACATCAATGCCTGACATCTGTCGGGCATTTTTTTGCGAGGTATTAAAGTGAAAAAGTCGCTGATTGCATTAATGGTTATTGTGCTAAGTGGATGTTCAAGCAATAGCATTGTTAACCAGATCCCAGGTATCAATACCGCCCCGGAGATCAAATTCCAGAATCAATTTTTGCGTGGCGTGTTTAACTGGTGGGAAGCCAGTCCGGCGTATCAGTTAAAACAAAGTTCAGATGGCTGGTATGTGGATGTTGAGCTGATTGCTGACGGTCAGCCTTATGACTTTAAACTGTCAGACAAAGTGTGGACACCCGCTCAGACCTGTGGCGCAAAGTATCAGGGCCAGACGGTCACGACTGACACCACGGTTTATATGATATGTGGCAGTGATGCAGAGAACCTTCAGTTTACTCCTCAGCAAACAGGTATCTATCGCTTTACGTTTGCTTCGGCCAGTAGCAGTGAACTGAGGCTGGAAGTGACTCGCCAATAGTCATGTCATCTTTGACAGAATTAAACAAAAAAAAGCAGACCGGCAAACCGTTCTGCTTTTTTTGTATCTCAAATCTAATTAGCTTTTCAGCTCACCACTAGAAGATTCTAAGTGGGCTCGTACAAACCACTGAAATTGTTCAAGCCCGGCTAACTGCCCTGTTACCATGTCTTCAGATACCGGATCGATTTCGCCCAGTTCGGCAATGGCTTTACGATGGTCACCGTTCACACCACTGTATACTTTATCAAGCGCGATCAGGTGGTCAGTAACTAACCCTTTACCTAAGTCATAATCACTCCAGCTACGACCTTCAACAATCGCTTTTGGTGTGCCTTTTGGTACGCCGCCTAATGTGGCAATACGCTCAGCAACCGTATCTGTCATCTCACGGACAGAGTCCACCTGGGGGTCCAGCATTTCATGAACACCGATGAAGTTAGGCCCTACCACATTCCAGTGAATATGTTTCAGGGTTAACTGAAGATCCAACAGCGCTGTCAGGCGCTGCTCCAGTATAGAAATAGTTTGCTTGGCTGACTCGTTATTCATTCCTGGAGCGGTAAACTCAATATTACTCATCATTCCTCCTATCTATGCATTACTGGCTGTTGTAGTTAACAGCAAACAGCCATTACGTTACTTTAATTAGTTACTTCATGACGTTGCAACGCCTGTGCCTGATAACACAAACATTAACAAAATCCATATATGACGTGGGTTTAGGCAAATTGAACAACCACTGTTTAGACACAACCAATACTTTGTCAGCAGAAAATCATGCACAGAATGTGTAAATTTTATGGACAATAAAGATGAAAAAGCTGTCATGTTAAAGCCGGGTGATTTGTTATTAACCCTGCTGGCCGGCATACATTTGGATTGTTGTCAGCATGTCATCCACAGTGTCTGGCACACATAAAGTTTGCAGTTAATAAGTGACGATTGAATCTGGGAATAGAAAAGTAAAAAATGTTTCACGTGAAACATCTGGTTGTTTAATTAACGGTGTCATGGGGCATAGACCGCCACGAAGCAGCAGCTGTGTACATATAATACAACCTGCTTTCACACAAAAAAAAGCACCTCAAAAAAGGTGCTTTTTACTAAGAGTTAGCGTTTAAACTATACGTCCAGGTTTTCTACCTTCAGTGCGTTTGCTTCGATAAACTCACGGCGAGGTTCAACCTGATCTCCCATCAACGTTGTGAACAACTGGTCACAACCAACGGCATCTTCAATGGTTACCTGTAGCATACGACGGCTTTCAGGATCCATCGTTGTTTCCCAAAGCTGCTCAGGGTTCATCTCGCCCAGTCCTTTGTAGCGCTGGATGTACTGGCCTTTTTTCGCCTCGTTCATTAACCACTCAATGGCGGCTTTAAAAGAGTCGATAGGCTGACGCTTTTCACCACGTTGTACAAAGGCGGTATCGCCCATCATGCCGTTGATGGATTCATTCAGCTCTTTGATACGCCCATATTCGCTGGACTCAATAAAGTCATGACCGATGCTGTACTCATAATCAATACCATGCATGCGCATAATAATGGAAATGTAGTACTCACTAAGCTCTTCATCACGCTTGATTTCGTAGCGGTAGGTTGCCCCATCCACTTCACGATCATTCAGGTTCTGAACAAACTTGTCCGCCACATCATTGAGTGTTGCTTCGTCTTTAAGATCAGCCAGGTTCAGTGTAGGTGAATAAATCAAACGATACAGAATCGCTGGCGGCATTAAGCGATACAAGCGCTCAATCATTTTTTCCACAGCCTGATACTGCTTCACTAGTGTTTCAAGGCCAACACCCGATATGCCCGGCTCATCCTCGCTGGTATGCAGTGATGTACCATCCAGGGCAATATTAGTCAGGTATGCTGTCAGAGCATCATCGTCTTTCAGATACTGCTCTTGTTTACCCTTCTTCACTTTGTACAGTGGCGGCTGAGCGATGTACACATAACCACGCTCAATGATTTCAGGCATCTGACGATAGAAGAATGTTAGCAGCAGCGTACGAATGTGTGAGCCATCAACGTCAGCATCCGTCATGATGATGATGCTGTGATAACGTAATTTGTCAGGATTATATTCGTCACGCCCGATACCACACCCAAGCGCGGTGATCAGAGTGGCCACTTCCTGTGATGACAGCATCTTGTCAAAACGGGCTTTTTCTACGTTCAGAATTTTACCCTTCAGTGGAAGAATGGCCTGGTTTTTACGGTTACGACCCTGCTTTGCTGATCCGCCTGCAGAGTCACCCTCCACGATATACAGTTCGCTCAGAGCCGGATCTTTTTCCTGACAGTCTGCCAGTTTGCCCGGTAACCCAGCCAGGTCCAGCGCGCCTTTACGGCGTGTCATTTCACGGGCTTTACGCGCCGCTTCACGAGCGCGGGCGGCGTCCAGAATTTTACCGGCAATGATTTTACTTTCTGTTGGGTTTTCTAACAGAAACTCCGCCAGCTTTTCATTCATTGATGACTCAACAGCCGGGCGAACTTCTGAAGATACCAGCTTATCTTTGGTCTGCGACGAGAATTTGGGATCAGGTACTTTCACCGAAACAACCGCAGTCAGTCCTTCACGGGCATCATCACCGGTTGCTGATGCTTTGGCTTTTTTATTTAACCCTTCTGACTCCATATAATTGTTCAATGTGCGGGTTAACGCCCCACGGAAGCCAGCAAGGTGAGTCCCGCCATCGCGCTGAGGAATATTGTTCGTGTAACAAAAAATGTTTTCCTGGAAGCTGTCGTTCCATTGCATGGCGACTTCAACGGCAATACCATCTTCTTCACGTTCCATGGTGAAATGAAACACCTTGTCGTGCATCGGTGTTTTCTTCTGATTCAGATACTCAACAAAGGCACGAATCCCTCCTTCGTATTTAAACAGATCTTCTTTGCCGTCACGCTCATCTTTCAGGCGAATCGCAACGCCTGAATTCAGAAAAGACAGTTCACGTAGACGCTTTGCCAGAATTTCGTAATGAAACTCGACATTGGTAAAGGTATCCGTGCTTGGCCAGAAGCGTATTGCTGTACCAGATTTGTCGGTCTCGCCCATCGCTTCTAGTGGTGCTTGTGGAACACCGTGTTGATATTCTTGCTCATGGGTTTTGCCACCGCGACGGATGCGCAGCTTTAAGCGTCTGGACAAGGCATTAACAACAGATACACCTACACCGTGCAGACCACCGGATACTTTATAGGAGTTGTCATCAAACTTACCGCCGGCATGCAGTACCGTCATAATCACTTCTGCAGCAGAAACCCCTTCTTCAGGGTGAAGTTCAGTCGGGATTCCTCGACCATTATCTGATACTGAAACAGAGCCATCAGTGTGTATTTGTACCACGATCTCTGAGCAGTAGCCTGCCAGTGCTTCGTCGATTGAATTATCGACCACCTCAAATACCATGTGGTGCAGACCTGTGCCGTCATCGGTATCTCCGATATACATTCCAGGACGTTTTCTTACGGCATCCAGGCCTTTAAGCACCTTAATGCTGGACGAGTCGTAGTTATTCTGCTCTGACATAATTAGCTTTTACTCCTCTGCCACGTGCCCATGTTCCACGTGAAACATCTTTTTTTCATTGTATTTATCTACAAAGTTGAGTTGCTGCTTTTCGATGGCGGTGACAAACACCTGTGTATCCATGTTCAGCAACCCGTCAATAAATCGCTCTCGTTTATCAAGATCTAATTCAGCGCCTACATCATCCAGCAGGAAAATACTCTTGCGGGATGTTTGTTTAGAAAACAAGGCTGTTTGAGAAAGTTGCAATGCAGCGACTGCCATTCGCAACTGTCCACGGGAAAGAATCTCTTGAGCGTTTATTCCGTTTACCTTAAAACGCAAATCCGCTTTATGCGGACCCACTGACGTGTGACCCACTCTGGCGTCATACTCAGATTTTTTGTTCAATGCTTCAACCAGTGAAGCATCTTTTTCCCACCCCTTATGATACGAAATTTCGACAGAAAACTCAGGTAGAAATTCACTACAAATCGAATTAAATACCGGTTTTAAGGCCTCTACATAGCTCTGTCGCTGTAAATTGAGCTTTTCCCCAGTGGCTACCAATTGTTCCTGCCAATATGCATACTGTGGTTGGTTGAGAGGCTGCTGTTGTTTTAGTAATGCATTGCGCTGGCGCAGCAGTTTTGTATAGGTTTGAAACAATCCATGGAAGCTATGTTCCACGTGAAACAATCCCCAATCGATAAACTTTCTGCGCTCAGAGGGCGATCCCAGAATTAAATCTGTACTCTGAGGTGTAAACAGCTGCACAGGGATAAGACTGACTAAATCGGACAGGCGATGAGAATGCTCGCCATTGACTGAACAGGTAAAGGCATCGGTGGTGAGACGTTCCAGTCCGACTTTAAGTGTATCTCCCGCTTCATTAATGCCACTGGCAAAAACACTGAAGCCATCCCGTTCATGACGAATAACAGACTGATGCTTTTTGGTTCTGAATGAACGACCAAATCCCAGATAAAAAATCGCTTCCAGTAATGATGACTTCCCACTACCATTTCGGCCAGTGATCACAGTCAGGCTTTTAGAAGGATGTAACGTCGCAGAAGA
This sequence comes from Salinimonas lutimaris, assembly GCF_005222225.1. GTDB lineage: Bacteria > Pseudomonadota > Gammaproteobacteria > Enterobacterales > Alteromonadaceae > Alteromonas > Alteromonas lutimaris. Next base: position 2,748 of record NZ_CP036536.1, on the reverse strand, counting down.
AATATTGCGGAAGTGCGTGAGCTGGACTTTGTCCAGTTTCATAAAATTGGTCTCAACATGATTGAAAGAAAACCTGATCTGTAAAACCAAAAAAGGCAGGAAACCTCCTGCCCTTTATCCATTGTGTATGGCTATAGCCGCATAGGCATAATGACATACAGTGCCGAGTCATCTTCAGCATCTTCAATCAATGCACTGGAGTTAGAATCGGACAATGTCAGTTTCACTTTATCGGTATTGAGCGCATTGAGCACATCTATCAGATAGGCCACATTAAATCCGATCTCCAGGTCATCGCCCTGATAGTCTACATCAACGATTTCTTCAGCTTCTTCCTGCTCTGGGTTGTTAGCGGTAATTTTGAGCTCGCCAGAAGCCAGATTTAAACGTACGCCGCGAAATTTTTCATTCGACAAAATAGCCGCGCGGGAGAAGGCATCTTTAAGCACTGCTTTACTGGCCAGAATGGTTTTGTCACCGTCCCGGGGCAGAACGCGACGATAATCAGGAAAGCGACCATCAACCAGCTTACTGGTAAAAATAAATGCCGCACTTTCTAAACGAATATGGTTAGAGCCTATCATGGCCTTAATCGCCACCTCGTCATCACTGATCAGCCGGGAGATTTCCAGTACTCCTTTGCGCGGAATAATGACCTGGCGCACTGGCAAACTGGATTGCGTGTACTCTTTACGACACAACGCCAGGCGGTGACCATCTGTCGCTACGGTGCGAACCAGATTCTCTTCTGTTTCCAGCGACATACCGTTAAGGTAATACCGGACATCCTGCTGCGCCATAGAGAACTGTGTGCTATCAATGAGATGTTTCAGTTCACCGGCCGTCAATTCAAACTCGACTTCTCTTTCCCAGTCTTCCAGGTTCGGGTAATCATTGGCAGATAGCGTTGATAAAGTATAACGCCCACGCCCTGCCCGGATCAGCGCTTTGTTATCATCAACCGAAAAGACAATATCCACCCCGTCTGACAGGCCGCGAATAATATCGAATAACTTTTTGGCCGGAACGGTAATTTCACCCTCGGTGAAATCGCCTTCCAGCTGAACGCTGGAAACCAGCTCCACTTCCAGATCTGTACCGGTTAACCACAGGGCTCCCTGGTCTACCCGGATAAGTACGTTAGACAAAATAGGTAGCGTATGACGGCGCTCTACCGCACCAGACACCATTTGCAACGGCTGTAAAAATTGTTCTCGGCTGATCGTAAATTTCATCGGCTTTATTTCTCGCGTCGTGCTCTTAGTGTTAAGAAGACAAGGTCCGTATCAGATTCTTATAGTCTTCCTTTATATCATGACTTTCTTCTCTAAGCTGCTCTATTTTACGGCAAGCATGCAGCACCGTGGTATGGTCGCGACCACCAAAAGCATTACCCAGTTCCGGCAAGCTGTGGTTGGTTAATTCTTTGGCCAGCGCCATGGCAACCTGGCGGGGACGGGCCACGCTGCGACTACGCCGTTTAGACAAAATGTCCGACACTTTAATCTTATAATAGTCAGCCACAGTTTTTTGAATGTTGTCTACCGTGACCAGCTTTTCCTGTAATGCCAGCAAGTCGCGCAGCGCTTCGCGCACAAAGTCAATGGTAATAGGCCGGCCGGTAAAATTCGCATTCGCAATAACCCGATTCAGCGCCCCTTCCAGCTCGCGCACATTTGAGCGCAGCCGCTTGGCAATAAAGAAAGCCACTTCATTGGGTAAGTGTATGCGGTTTTCGGCGGCTTTGCGCATCAAAATAGCCACTCGGGTTTCCAGCTCTGGCGGTTCGATGGCAATGGTCAGTCCCCAGCCAAAGCGTGATTTAAGCCGGTCCTCTACCCCGTCGATTTCTTTGGGGTACCGGTCAGAGGTCAGAATAATTTGCTGGTTGCCTTCAAGCAGCGCATTAAACGTATGGAAAAACTCTTCCTGCGAGCGCTCTTTATTCGCAAAGAACTGAATATCGTCAATTAGCAGCGCATCAACCGAGCGGTAAAACTTTTTAAAGTCTTCAATAGCATTATTCTGCAGGGCTTTTACCATATCCTGAACAAAACGCTCTGAATGCATATATACAATTTTGGCATTGTCGCGATTATTCACAATACCATTGCCCACCGCGTGCAGTAAGTGGGTTTTACCTAAGCCCGTACCACCATAAATAAACAGCGGGTTATACGAACCACCGGGGTTATTGGCCACCTGAGTTGCTGCAGCACGCGCCAGTTGGTTTGATTTACCTTCAACAAAGTTATCAAACTGGTAATTCGGGTTGATATTACTTTTGTGCTGCATCGCCTCAGGTAACGGCACCACACTGGGCGACGACGATGACTGCGCAGATGCGCTATAACCATTGGTCTGCGCACCAGACATATTGGCAGCCTGCGGCGCAGCATTAGGGGCTGATGTTCTCTGTTGCTGAAAACCGGCAGCGGGCTGCGCCGGGGCAGAAGTGGCTGGTTGTGGAGCCCGGGCAGGTTGCTGCACTGCTGCGCTACCCACCGAGTTTCTAGACACCACCTCAAGACGCAACTGGGGCGCTTCAGGGCCGCAGAACTCAGCAAACAGCTCGGTGATCTTGTCCCGGTATTTATCTCTGACCCAGTCCAGTACAAACCGGTTCGGGGCAAATAAAGTTACCGTCTCAATATTCTCATCAACAGTCAGCGGACGAATCCACATGCTGAATTGCTGAGTCGGCAATTCCTGACGCAAACGGTCAAGACAATGATTCCATAAGGACAT